>NZ_CP121452.1 GCF_029689945.1 Paenibacillus amylolyticus
ACAGAATCGACCTCCTGCTAGTTTTGTGGAACGCAAAAAAGAGCCCTCCGCAATGGAGAGCCCTGTTGTAGACATACTTATGGTGGGTCACTTGTACGACACGTTGTACAACAGTACGTACGACACGATCACAAAAATTCTTTTGAAATCTTGTCCTTAGCCCGTGTCACATACTCCTGAACGGACCGCTTTGATAAACTCAGTTTAGACGAAATCTCTAGAAGCGTCAACCCCTGCGCCATGTGAAGTAGGAAACATGTTCGCTCTCTGTCACTCAACGCCAGCAGGGCATCCACCAGACGCAGCCGTTCAGCGTCGGTGATCTCCTGTCCAGACAACTTGATATAGATTTCCCGCTGCCGATACACGTCGGTAATCTCGACGCCACGGCGACTGCCTGGCCGTCTCCCGCGTTTTAACCACGTCAGGGCATATCTCATGTCCGATAACATTTCAGAGACTTTCTTGGCCTCCTCAGCCTCTTGGGGTTCGTCCAGATCTAGACTCTTCCGGTATTTGTCCAAGGTTCGGGAATCCGTTGAATATTGACTGATCAGTGTCTCAATCCACGTTGCTTTGGTCGTTGTGCTCATAGGCTATTCCCCGATGCAGACAGCCGGTTCAGAATCCAACGTGCACGAGTCAGATCCTGAATGGCTGAATCCAAACGCTGAACTTCTTTGTCGGGTACCTCATTGACAGGCTTCTGCAGCTCTTCCAGCTCAACAATACGGTCCGTCAGACGGTTATTCTCTGCGATCAGACTGTCACTATTTTCACGTAATGAATTAATAGTTTCCAGATGTTCTGAGATTTTAGCTATTTGATCCTGACCTAGCTTATAGCCACTCTCAAACATTCTCTTGTATTCGTTCTTATCGTCTTCCAGTTCTCTGCACAACGCAGCATACTGATCATTTTTATCTCGAAGCTGTTCAACCTCAGCCCAGGCTTTCGTCGCTTCGTTCTGTGCTGTCACCATTCTTTGATCAAGACGCTGATTCTTTACAGTCAGCCGCTCGATCTCCTTCTCCGCTTTATCCAGCAGCTCAGCTTTAGGATCCGCAGCAGGTGAAACGTCCTTCTCACGAAGAAGCTTCTCCTGTCCAGGCTTCCGGGCATGTGCCCATTTACTGACGTGATTATATACTGTCGCCTCAGTAACGCCCTGTTCTTTGGCGATTAGGGCAATAGACTTTCCGGAAGCACGTTCTGCATTGAACTGATCTTCGGTCAAATTAAATTTAGCTTTGGCCATATCTTTATCCCCCTTGGGTCTGGTTTTTATCTCAATCGGCTTTTTGAAGGCCTTATCTGCCTTTGTTGCTGGATACTTCTGCCGGATATCCTCCAGCTCTGCAGGTGACAATTGCGACGTTATGACTGGCGAATGAACCGCAGCTCGCAATTCATTCTCTCGCTTGGGAATACCATAGTGCCAGTTACTCAAAGAGCTCACCCTCCCTATTTGATCCGCTCAATCCGGGCTTTTAGTGCGTCCAAAAGCTTGTCCTGCGTGGCTGCCTTACCCTCCAAGGCCTTCATCACGTCCTCGTCAGCTCCACCTTGCACCACCAGGTGATGCAGGATAACCTTCTGCTTTTGGCCCTGCCTATGCAGACGGCCGTTCGCTTGCTGGTAAAGCTCCAAGCTCCAGTTCAGGCCGAACCACACCACATGGTTTCCCCGTCCTGCAAGTTAAGGCCGTACGCTGCACTGGCGGGATGGGCAAGCAGGATATCCACCTTGCCGGCATTCCAGTCCAGCTGATCCTGCGGCGTCTTCAGCTCTCGGATCCGTAAAGGCGTTTTCTCCAGCGCCATCTTGATCCGAGTCAGGTCATGCTGGAAGCTGTAGAACACCAAAGCCGATTTCCCGTTAAGCTGTTCCACCAGCTCCATGAAAGCCTCCACCTTGTTATCGTGGATCTCGAAGACTTGCCGGTTCTCATCGTACAAAGCACCGTTACACAGCTGCAGCAGTTTACCCGATAACGCCGCTGCGCTGGTGACGGATATCTCCGTTCCGTCCTCGATCTCCAGAAGCAGCTGCTTCTCCAGCTGGTTATATTGCTTCTGGGCTTTCGCATCCAGGACAACGGGAATGACGTTCATGATACTATCCGGAAGCTCCAGGTAATCCTCTGCCTTCATGCTGATACATAGATCGGCAATCTGTCGCTGTATCACATCATCTGCACCGGGTTTTGCGGTGTAGCCGTGGCCGTTATAGTTCTTCTCAAAATACTTCACTCGGTACCCGGTGATGTTCTTCTCCAGACGTTTCCCCTGATCCAATAAATTCACCTGAGCCCACAGATCAAGTAGCCCATTGGGTGCGGGGGTACCTGTTAGGCCCACGATCCGCTTGATATGCGGCCGTACCCAAGTCAGCACCTTGAAACGCTGCGCCTTGTGATTCTTGAAGCTGGACAGCTCGTCCAGCACCACCATGTCAAAGGGCCAGGCATTCCGATAATACTCCACAAGCCATGCCACATTTTCCCGGTTAATCACCCAAACGTCTCCTGGTGTATTCAACGCCTTGATTCGCTGCTGTACGGTACCCAGCACTGTAATGATCCGCATATGCTTCAGGTGCTGCCACTTGGCCGCCTCGTTCCCCCAGGTAGCCTCTGCCACCTTCTTGGGGGCAATCGACCAAGGTCCGGCTGACTGCGAATCGGTTGTACTTGAGATCGTTTACGGCGGTCAAGGTGATCACGGTTTTCCCTAGACCCAGATCCAGAAACAGTCCAAGGGCATCATCTGTCAAAAGCCGGTTGATGCAATAACGCTGATAGTCATGTGGGACAAACTTCTTCCGCTCAACGCTCAAAGCTCCTGCAGCCATACATCCACCTGCTCTCTACTGTCGATCACCCGTACCTCATGGCCCAAAGCCTGCATCCGCTTATGCTGCACCTCTTGTAGCTTAGTGGGTTTCTTACCTGGGGCCTTCAGTTCCACGAATACGGTTCGACCTTCAGGAAGCAGGACCATCCGGTCAGGCACTCCTGAGTTACCTGGTGATACGAATTTATAGGCAATGCCGCCAAGGGCTTTTATCTTATCTCGTAGATATGACTCAATTTGACTCTCTTTCACACAAGCACCTCCATGACACTTTAAAAATCCCTATACTATATACTCAATTAGGCGTATTAGGCGTTATATATAATCCTCTATTCTCTATATCTATTTATTTCTTTACCTTTAACTATTAAAGTGTCAGACAGTAACAACAAAGTATATATAATATAGAGTTTATAAGGGTTTTAAGCGTTGACAGATGGCGTGACACTTAGGGTGACACTCTGAAAACTGTCACGAGTGAAATGATGACACTTTTTGGACTGTCACACCCGAAAATTCAATCTGTCACGCCCCTGTGTCAACATGCTTTCGTTTGAAGCCTCGCTGGAATTCGTAGGGTCCAAACCGGCCTCTATACTCTTCCCAACCTGGCATACTAGATAAAATGCCGTTAATCTCCCTTGTATCTGTCTGCTTCATATACTTAATGTCTGATCG
>NZ_CP121453.1 GCF_029689945.1 Paenibacillus amylolyticus
ATATCGCTATTCATTCCGCGCAATCGCTGCATTAGCCCAGAACACAGCCTGTTCTAAATTCGTCATTGCCAGCGACTGCTCACGAGACTTGGGTGTCTGCTCATCGATCAACTCAGCCAGCTTCTTCGCTTTAGCTCGGATGGCTTCGTACTTCGCCGGTTGACCTTCTTTCGGCGAATGATAGCTGAAATTGTTTTCAATCTGCGGATTCTTCATGAATTCGACCTCCTGAATAGTTTTGGGGAACGCAAAAAGAGCCCTCCGCAATGGAGAGCCCTGTTATAGACAGACGTATGGTGTACATGTTGTACGGCACGACGTACGGCAGTACGTACGGCAAGATCACAAAAATTCTTTCGAAATCTTGTCTTTTGCCCGGTCCACATAGTCCTGAACCGTTCTCTTACTTAGACCTAGTTTAGACGAAATTTCCAAAAGCGTCAAGCCTTGCGCCATGTGAAGCAAGAAACAGGTTCTTTCCCGATCACTCAAGGCCAGTAACGCATCCACAAGCTTCAGACGCTCCGCATCGGTGATCTCCTGTCCGGACAACTTGATATAGATTTCCCGTTGCCGATAAACGTCCGTAATCTCGACGCCACGGCGGCTGCCTGGCCGTCTCCCGCGTTTTAACCACGTCAGGGCATATCTCATGTCGGACAGCATTTCAGAGACCGTATCCGCCTCTTCGCCTCCTGTGGATCGTTCAGATCCAGACTCTTCCGGTACTTGTCCAAGACATATGCCTCTGTAGAGTATTGGCTGATCAGTGTCTCGATCCATGTCGCTTTGGTTGTCGTTGTCATCTAGTTCACCACCTCTGTCTGAATGATTTTGTCCAGGTACCACCGTGCTTTACGTAAGTCCTCCATGCCGCCTTTATGGTTATACCTGCTGCAGTATTTCAACACGTTGCCCAAGCAGAACGCCTGGAACCCTTCTGGACCAAGTTTGGCCCGAATATAGTCTATCGTCTCGATCCCACCGAAGGTGTAATGCTGCGGGTTGTTAACGGGATCTGGCTGCTGTACGTCTTTCGGCTGGTCATTTGTGTTGGTCATAAGCTATTCCCCCGATGCAGACAGGCGGCCAAGAATCCAACGTGCTCGAGTCAAATCCTGAATTGCGGATTCCAAACGCTGAACCTCGCTGTCCGGTTCCTCACTCTCCGTCTCCAGATGACTTATCTGCTCCTTCAGCTCTTCGATACGATCCATTAAGCGGTTATTCTCTCTAATCAAATCGTCTCGCTCTTTAACCAATTCTTTATTTTTGATCTGCACTATTTCGTTGTGCCTTGTCCATTGTCGATCAGATTCATCCCGCTTATCTCGAAGCTGTTCAACCTCAGCCCAGGCTTTCGTCGCTTCGTTCTGTGCTGTCACCATTCTTTGATCAAGACGCTGATTCTCTACAGTCAGCCGCTCGATCTCCTTCTCTGCTTTATCCAGCAGCTCAGCTTTCGGATCCGCAGCAGGTGAGACGTCCTTCTCACGAAGAAGCTTCTCCTGTCCAGGCTTCCGGGCTTCTGCCCATTTACTGACGTGATTATATACTGTCGCCTCAGTAACGCTCTGTTCTTTGGCGATTAGGGCAATAGACTTTCCGGAAGCACGCTCTGCATTGAACTGATCTTCGGTCAAATTAAATTTAGCTTTGGCCATATCTTTATCCCCCTTGGGTCTGGTTTTTATCTCAATCGGCTTTTTGAAGGCCTTATCCCGCTTAGTCGCCGGGTATTTCCTCCGGATCTCTTCCAGTTCTTCCGGTGTCAGCTGCGTGGTGGTGACTGGTGATGGCGGAGATCCTTTCAGTTCGTTTTCTCTTCGCTTTATGCCATAGTGCCAGTTACTCAAAGGGCTCACCCTCTCTATTTGATCCGCTCAATCCGGGCTTTCAGTGCGTCCAGAAGCTTGTCCTGTGTGGCTGCCTTACCTTCCAGGGCTTTCATCACGTCTTCGTCAGCTCCACCTTGCACCACCAGGTGATGCAGAATAACCTTCTGCTTCTGGCCCTGCCTGTGCAGACGGCCGTTCGCTTGCTGGTAAAGCTCCAAGCTCCAGTTCAGGCCGAACCACACCACATGGTTCCCCCGTCCTGCAGGTTAAGGCCATACGCTGCACTGGCGGGATGGGCAAGCAGGATATCCACCTTGCCGGCATTCCAATCCAGTTGGTCCTGCGGCGTCTTCAGCTCCCGGATCCGTAAGGACGTTTTCTCCAAAGCCTTCTTGATCCGAGTCAGGTCATGCTGGAAGCTGTAGAACACCAAAGCCGATTTACCGTTAAGCTGTTCCACCAGCTCCATGAAAGCCTCGACCTTGTTATCGTGGATCTCGAAGACCTGCCGGTTCTCATCGTACAAGGCTCCGTTACACAGCTGCAGCAACTTGCCTGATAGCGCCGCTGCGCTGGTGACGGATATCTCCGTTCCGTCCTCGATCTCCAGAAGCAACTGCTTCTCCAACTGGTTATATTGCTTCTGGGCTTTCGCATCCAAGACAACGGGAATGACGTTCACGATACTATCAGGCAGTTCCAGATAATCCTCAGCCTTCATGCTGATGCATAGATCCGCGATCTTACGCTGAATCACATCATCCGCACCGGGTTTTGCCATGTATCCATGACCGTTGTAGTTCTTCTCAAAGTATTTCGTACGGTACCCGTAATGTTCCTCTCCAGGCGTTGCCCCTGATCAAGAAGATTCACCTGTGCCCACAAGTCAAGCAATCCATTCGGTGCTGGTGTACCAGTCAGGCCCACGATCCGCTTGATATGCGGCCGTACCCACGTCAGTACCTTGAATCGCTTCGCCTGGTGATTCTTGAAGCTGGATAGCTCATCCAACACCACCATGTCAAAGGGCCAGGCATTTCGGTAATACTCCACAAGCCACGCCACATTATCCCGATTGATGACCCATACGTCTCCTGGCGAATTCAGAGATTTTATCCGCTGCTGTGCGGTACCCAAAACGGTAATGATCCGCATATGCTTCAGGTGCTGCCACTTGGCTGCCTCGTTCCCCCAGGTAGCCTCTGCTACCTTCTTGGGGGCAACGACCAAGGTCCGGCTGACTGCGAATCGGTTGTACTTCAGGTCATTGACAGCCGTTAGGGTAATGACTGTTTTCCCCAATCCAAGATCCAGAAACAGTCCAAGGGCATCATCCGTCAATAGCCGGTTAATGCAATACCGCTGATAGTCATGCGGGACAAACTTCTTACGCTCTACACTCAAAGCTCCTGCAGCCATGCATCCACCTGCTCTCTGCTGTCGATCACCCGTACCTCATGGCCCAAAGCCTGCATCCGCTTATGTTGCACCTGCTGCAGCTTGGTGGGTTTCTTACCTGGGGCCTTCAGCTCCACGAATACGGTTCGGCCTTCAGGAAACAGTACCAAACGGTCAGGCACTCCGGAGTTACCCGGCGATACGAATTTATAGGCGATTCCACCAAGGGCTTTTATCTTATCTCTCAAATAGGATTCAATTTGGCTCTCTTTCACTTGACAACCCTCCTCAGTATGTGTTACGCGTACACGGGTGTACATGCGTAACTTTCTAGTATTTAGGCGTGTTAGGCGTTATATATTTTCTATAATCTCTATAATCTATTTGTTTTTTATCTTTAACTAGATAACTGTCAACAGTGTCAACAAAGTATAATAAAAGTATATATAGCAAGGGTTTAGGACGTTGACAGTTGTGTTGACACTCATGTTGACACTTGAAAATCTGTCACAATCCTTTGTTGACAGTTAAGCGAGTGTCAACAATTCATCTGTCAACATTGTCAACAATCTTTGCGACGGTAGCCGCGCTGGGTTTCGTATGGGCCGAATCGTCCGCGATACTCCTCCCATCCTGGTATGCAGGATAAAATGCCATTGATCTCTCTCGTGTCCGCTTGTTTCATAAACTTGATG
Source organism: Paenibacillus amylolyticus (assembly GCF_029689945.1). Taxonomy (NCBI): domain Bacteria; kingdom Bacillati; phylum Bacillota; class Bacilli; order Caryophanales; family Paenibacillaceae; genus Paenibacillus; species Paenibacillus amylolyticus. The sequence continues at coordinate 3,932 of NZ_CP121453.1, forward strand.
TCCGAATTGAAG